>NZ_CP072383.1:0-22886 GCF_018128305.1 Aggregatibacter sp. oral taxon 513 | reverse complement strand
CGCTTTCTTTCTACTTATTACACCGTATCGGAAAATTATTAGATGGTCGTCGTTTGATCATTTTTATGGATGAATTCTGGAAATGGTTAAAAGATGAAGCGTTTTCCGACTTTGCCTATAACAAATTAAAAGTTATTCGGAAAGAAGATGGAATTGTCATACCGATGACCCAAAGTATGGATGAAGTGTTGAAAAGCCCAATTTCTCGCGCGGTAGTTGAGCAATGTGAAACAACCATTTGTTTACCTAACCCGATTGCACGCAAAGTGGATTATGTGGATGGTTTCGGAATCAGTGAAAAACAATTTGAAATTATCCGTGAATTACAACCGGATTCCCGTACTTTCTTAGTGCGTAAAGGGCTAGAAACAGCCTTAGCTAAGTTAGATTTAAGCGGTTTAGGGCGTGAAAACTTAAAAATTCTGTCAACCAGTAAGGATAACGCAGAAATCCTACATCAAATTATCGAAGAAGTCGGCGAAGCCGCTAATGACTGGATTCCGATTTATAAACAACGTTGTGTATAAGGAGAACGTGATGAAAATGTTTAAAAAACTCAGTTTAGTTGCTGTTTTATCTATGCCGGTATTGGTGCAAGCCGGAATTCCGGTTGTTGATCCCGCAGCTGCCGGTCAACGTCAAATGAGCATGCTTCAAACCGTGCAACAATGGGCAAAAGAGGCTAAACAGTGGACGGATACAGTTTCGCATTATAAAAATGAGCTGAAAGCGTATGCCGACCAATTAGCCTCACAAACCGGCATTCGTGATGTGCAGGCTTTCATCGGTGAAGCTCATAGTTTGTATGGTGAAATAAATGGCTTAAAATCGGAGTTTACCC
This sequence comes from Aggregatibacter sp. oral taxon 513, assembly GCF_018128305.1. Classification (NCBI taxonomy): domain Bacteria; kingdom Pseudomonadati; phylum Pseudomonadota; class Gammaproteobacteria; order Pasteurellales; family Pasteurellaceae; genus Aggregatibacter; species Aggregatibacter sp. oral taxon 513. The sequence goes on along the minus strand of NZ_CP072383.1, from coordinate 22,045 downwards.
CGGTAATCGATTTAGTTTCCGGTGGGAAAAACGCATTAAGCGCGAATGCCAAAAGCCTGTTTGAAAAATACAACCTTTTCGACCGTTGTAAGAATTTACGTCAAGGTGAAATTACTTCCTGTGAAGCAAATATTGTTTCTACGGTGGAAAGCATGAGTTTCTTAGATTCGTTTGAAAGTAACGTCAATAGTAAATTGAAAACCATTGATAAGCTCGCTAAACGGATGGCGAAATCTCAAGATGTGAAGGAAAGTCAGGACTTAAAAAATGCAATGGATGTGCAGTTGGCCGCATTGCAATCACAAAAAGTCCAGTTGGATTTATTCAACGCACGGCAAACGGAATACCGTCGCTTAATGAATGAGCAACAAAAACAACTCGCCTCCCAGCGTCGTCTAAATGGCAAAGGTGGTAGTTATTAATTAATAAAACGGAGTATTCTCATGAAAAAACTACTTATGATGGTTACATTAACTTTTTTAGTATCTGCCTGTTCTGAAGAAGTCAAAAGCATAGACTACTATAAAGAACATACGACAGAACGTTTAAAAATGTTAGAAGAATGTGAGAAAAAAGCCGAACCGCTGATGGCAAATTCTAATTGCCGAAACGCAAATAAAGCTCAAGCAAGTATTCGTCGCTCGAATATTCGCGGAGGAAATTATTAGGTTAATAAAAAATGAGATTTTTTGAGACTATAGATTCATTCATAACAGACTTACTGGCTTCGGTCAGTCAGTCTATGAGTTCGGGTTTTGCTAACTCTCTTTATAGTATAGTTGGTGCTAGTTTATTGCTCTATTATACCCTTAAAGGTTTTGCAATATTTGCAGGCAAAATGGAAGCGCCAGCAAAAGAACTCTTATATGATTTTGCCAGTAAAATGATCATCATTTCTATAATGATGAATTATGGTGGCTATTTAGATGGCGCATTAGCAATAATTGATGATCTCAAAACCAATTTAACCGGTTTTACCGGAAACGGTATAGCCGGTTTAATGGATGACCAGTTAGATCTAGGTACAGATATTGCTAGCCAACTTTTTGACTTGGATAAATCTGAATACGTCCCAGCAGAAGGATTAGTAGCCTCTGGCTTAGCTTGGATTGGTATTGCCTTTTCTTTGTTTGTACCATTTTTTATATTTATTTTTACAACTATCACATTAAAACTATTAACCGTTACTGCGCCAATTTTTGTTTTCTGTGTGCTATATAATTTCTTACGTAACATGTTTAATAACTGGCTCCAACTTATTTTTGCCAATATTCTTACTGTCGTGTTTATCGGTATTTCACTTCGTATGGGAATGTCATTCTTTGGTAAAAATATCACTTCATTACTATTACAAGCTAGTGAACTTAACTTAATAAGGGTCGGATTTGAAATTTTAGGATTTGGTATTCTTATGGCGTTCATATCCTACCTATCATTAACTTACGCCTCCCAGTTAGCTTCAGTATCTGTAGAAGGTGCTGCTTATTCTGCCGGGTTACGAGGAATAGGCGGAATCTTTAGCAGTGTTAAAAATGCCGTACAAAATACCGCCCGCTTTGGCATGGGTGCAAGCGGTGCCGGATACAGTCGCGCACCGACCGCTTATAAGGTCGGTAGTGCAATACATCGAACGGCGCGGGCAGTCGCCAATTCAGTAAGGAATCGCGCCGGCAAGTCTTAATTTTTCCATTATTTTTCATTATGCAATTTACTTTGTAGAGGTTTTTACACTTAAAAGAGAGGTTTTTATGCAAAAAATACACAAATTATGCTTATTTTTTGTACTTTTTAATCTGGTCGGTTGTTCGTCAAGTTGGCCGGATGATTTAAAAGGTACATCCTTTGAACCTGTTAATAAAACAATGCAACCGCAAGGAGAACATAAAAAATGACCAATATCGAACAAGACATTCTTGACCAAAATCGGGATTTAGAAGCCAAAAACCAGGAGAATATCGAAAAATCAGAAGCCCGCGCCTGGAAAGTGGCCAGAATATCCTGGCTGATTAGCCTCGTTCTCGGTGCGGTCATTGTCAGTATTTTACCGTTGCGCGAAGTTGTCCCGTTTCTGATTCGTGATAACGGTACGGGTATTCCTGACGTCATTACTCGTTTGGATGTGGAAACGTTGACCACAGATGACGCCATGGATAAACATTTCATCAGTCAATATATCAAAACACGTGAAGGCTATTATTTCAACACCTTGCAACAAGAATATGAACTTACGCAAATGATGAGTAGTGATGAAGTTGCGAAGGATTATCGTAGCATTTATGAAGGTAAGAATGCACGTGACCAAAAATTAGGTAGTAGTAACACCGTTAAACCAGAAATCATTTCTATTGTGTTATCTAAAAAAGAAGTTGGTACGGATGGCCAAGCAAGCAATATTGCAACTGCCCGCGTTCGTTTAATTCAACGTAATTTGTCAACTGGAGAAGAAACGGCAAAAAATATTGTAGTTTCTTTAACTTATGAATATTTACCAGTGAAAAATATGGTTGAAGGGTTCCGCATGGATAACCCGTTAGGATTTATTGTGACACATTACCGGGTAGATAATGAGGCTTAATATGCGCAAATTACTTTGTTTATTGCTTATCGTGTTCGGCACGGAAACTTACGCGGCTAGCACACCGATAAAATCAAAATATGATGACCGAATTCAATCACAAGTTTATAACGCGCTAGATGTGACAAAAGTCTATGCGAAAGATGGATATTCTTCTGTGATCGTTTTTGCTGAAGATGAACGTATTTCATACAAACATACTGGTTTTCAGGACGGTTGGGATATTACTGATAATGCAAATTTTGTGTTGATTAAGCCTTTGGCGGTCAAACAGCAAAGCAGTGAAGGTGAAAGCTATTTTGAACCGACCCCAGGGCAATGGAATACCAACTTATTCATCAACACTAATAAACGGACTTATTCTTTTGATTTGATTCTTGTCCCGGAAAATTCGACTTCCTCTTACCAGGTCAATTTCTCCTATCCGACGGAAAAAGAAAAGCAACAAGTCGCGCAACGTCAAAAAGATAAACGTGATCGTGAACAGCAAGCCATTGAAAAATCCTTGCAAAGTACCAAAACACCGAAAAATTGGGATTACGTAATGAAAGTTAAGGCTGGTAGCGAAACCATTACACCGAACTATGCGTACGATGATGGCATATTTACTTATCTTGGCTTTGCCCCGAATAAAACCTTTCCTGCAGCCTTCTTGTTAGAAGGATCCACGGAAAGTCTGTTAAATACCAATGTTAAACAAGACGGTAATTATCAGGTATTAGTCATCCAAAAAACAGCAGAAAAATTGGTGTTACGTAGCGGTGAAAAAGTGGTCGGCATTTACAATCAAAGTTACGGAAAAACACCGGTAACTTATAACACGACCATTTCACCAAATGTGGCAAGAGACGAACGATAGGAGGCAGAGATGAACGATAACAAAACCATTCAGCCGAAGGATGACAAAACGGAAACTGATTATCAACCGGAAGTCAGCAAAATTGCCAAACGCGGTAAAAACCAAAATTTATTTATTTTTCTGATTATTGCACTGCTTGCCGTGGCGTTTTTGGGTTATTCCTTTTTGAATAAAAAGGATACGCAACCGGCACAGGCTAAGGAAAAAGAAGAATTCGGTACGACAGTGCGTTCAAAAACATTTACGGCACCACCGGCAGAAATCCCGGCGATTTTAAATCCGGAGCCACAACCAATTTCTACCGCAACCGCTCCAGTAGAAAATCATAGTACGACAGAGGCGTTAGATATGCCATCCGCCCCCCGTTTAATCAAAGGATTGTCTCCGGGTACTATCGATGGCGAAACATTACAAGCCGTTTCAGATGTTCAGAATACAGATACAACTGACACGGTAACTAACCAACCACCGGAACCGGCAAAAGGCGATATGTTTGAAGATAACGTCAGCACGTTTAAAGCGGGTAAAGCTCATAAACTCCCGGTTAATGCTAATTTATTGTTGGCAAAAGGCACGTTTATACAATGTTCCTTACGCACAAAACTTGTTTCCACCGTAGCCGGCAATCTAGGCTGCGTTGTGGCAAACGATGTATATAGTGCAAACGGTACGGTATTACTGATTGAAAAAGGCTCTACCGTGTTTGGTGAATTCCGTAACGGTCAGATCCAACAAGGCGAAGAACGTTTATTTGTGGTTTGGAGTGAAATCCGTACACCGAAAAATATCATCATCAACATTAATTCCGGTGCAACGGACGAATTAGGCGGAACCGGTATTCCGGGCTATGTAGATAATCATTTTTGGGAACGTTTCGGTAATGCCATCATGTTAAGCATGATCACCGATTCAACCAGTGCATTATCTACTCAATTAGCCAAACGGGGTACATTTAATCCAACTGATACGGTGCAAGCCGGCTCGGAAATTGCACAAAGTATCCTGGAAAAAACCATTAATATTCCCCCTACGCTTTATAAGAACCAAGGGGATTTAGTGGGGATTTTTGTTGCACGAGATATTGATTTTGGCGATGTGTACGAATTGAAACAGAAATAGGAGGTATAAACCATGGTCATAAATTCTTCCGGAGATGTCTCAATTTCACTCCATGCCAACAAATTATTTGGTGAATTGCTTGAAGATGAAGCTATTACAGAGATTGCGATTAATCGCCCCCGTGAAATTTTCTTTGAAAAAAATGGTGTATGGTATTACCAGGAAGCAGCTCATATTACTTATGATCTCTGTGATTCTTTTGCACGTGCATTAGCAAAATATCGGTCTGATTATATTGGTGATATGAAACCGATTCTTTCTGCGGTACTACCGAACGGCGAACGAACACAGGTTATCACTCCTCCTGCATGTGAACGGGAAACCATCAGTATTACGGTGCGAAAACCCAATAAGTCTTTTTTTGACCTGGATTATTACATCAACAACGGCTTTTTTAGCCGTGTCATCAAGACGGAAAATCATTTATCAGAAGATGACCAACAATTATTGGAAATTTATCATAAAGGCGATTATGCGGAATTTCTTAAACAAGCGGTTATCTGTGGGAAGAATATTGTGATTGCCGGGGAAACCGGCTCCGGGAAAACTACTTTAATGAAAGCCCTGGTCGATTATATTCCGTTGCATGAACGCCTAGGCACCATCGAAGATACTCCGGAATTATTCTTACGCCAACATAAAAATTATTTCCACTTATTCTATCCAAGTGAAGCGAAAAACGGCGATTTAATCACAGCAGCCTCTTTACTGAAATCCTGCTTACGGATGAAGCCCGATCGTATTCTGCTTGCGGAATTACGCGGAGGGGAAACCTATGATTTTATCAATGTTGTTTCTTCCGGGCATAACGGCTCGATTACCTCTTGTCACGCCGGTTCGGTTGCTGAAACTTGGGAACGGCTTATCTTAATGACCTTGCAAAACGACCAGGGACGCACCCTCTCTTATGATGTGATCCGTCGTTTATTGCAACAAACCATAGATATTATCGTGCATGTTACAAATAGCCACGAATACGGCAGACATATGACGGAAATCTATTTTGATCCGCAGGCCAAACTGAACTCTCTCAAGGTGGATTAACTATGAAAAAAGCCAATATTGCGCTATTCCTGTTTGTCACAATGATTCCGACGTATTTTCTTACCGGGCTTTTACTTCTGTTGGCAAATAAAATTCGTCTGATTGAAGCGTTCAAGCGTTACTACCCTACTCTTACGCTGGATGCCATCCTGGGAAATTATCCGAAAATCTGGCAATCTCTCCTTATTAGTTTTGTAGTGAGCTTATTAATCATGCTTAAGCTATTCTATCAACCTAAAAAATCCCTTTATGGTAACGCTGAATTTGCCACAAAATCAGAAGTACAAAAAATGGGTTTATTGGAAGAAAAAAACGGGATTATCGTCGGCAAACTTGGTAATAAACTGCTTCGCTTTATCGGTGCGCAATTTGTTTCACTGGCAGCGCCGACACGGGGAGGTAAAGGCGTAGGGATTGTTATTCCAAATTTACTGGCATGGGAACAATCTGTGGTTGTGAAAGACATTAAAAACGAATGCTATCGTATCACCAGTAAATATCGACAAAAAATATTAGGGCAAAAAGTCTATCGCTTTGCCCCGTTTGACCGTAATACGCACCGGTTTAATCCGCTGGATTGTATTGATATGCGCGACCGAGCGCGCGCCGAACTCGATTTAAAAAATCAGGCTATGGGCTTATACCCGCTCACCGGCGACCCGGATAAAGACTTTTGGCAGCACCAGGCACAGAATCTTTTTGTAGCAACCACTTTTCTACTTTGGGATATGCGTCAAAAAAGCCTTACCGATATGACACTGACCTATGCCAATCTATTACGCTTACATGCCGATTTTGATGAAACGCAAGAAGACGGTTCAATAGAACATATTGATTTTGCGCAACACGCGCGTTTATGCGTTCAATCCGGCATTGCTCACCAAACTACCGCCGATAAACTCAATATTTATTTAATGGCGTGCGAATCCGGTAAAACAAAAAGTAGTATCGATTCAACTTTTACCAGTCCATTAACCATTTTTCAAAATGAAATCGTTGAACATGCGACTTCTACCAGTGATTTTGATTTACGTGCTTTGCGCCGGGAAAAAATCACGATTTATTTCCACATTTCGGCAAATGATTTAATCCTGGCTCCGCAAGTGGCTAATCTGTTCATGAGTATGGTCATTGCTAATAATATCGATCAGTTACCGGAAACCAATCCGGCATTGAAATACCAGTTATTACTATTAATGGATGAATTTACTGCCGTCGGTATGTTGAGCATTATCAATAAATCGGTAGGGTTTATCGCCGGTTATGGTTTACGCCTATTGATTATTTATCAATCACAAGGGCAACTTCGTGCTGATAAGCCTAATGGTTACGGTAAAGATGGTGCTAAAGCTATCCTGGATAATATCGCCTGTAAAATCCTGTACGCCCCGGATAACCAGGAGGACGCAGAGGAATATTCAAAAGTGCTGGGCAATCGTACTGTAGATAAATTAAGCCATAGTCGCGGAAAAACGTCCAGTCACAGCATTACCGACCACGGGCGACCGTTGCTTTTACCGCAGGAGTTCAGATTAATCGGGGAATTTAAAGAGGTGGTGATGTTAAACAACAGTAAACCGATTCTATGTAATAAGGCCGTGTATTACAACGACCCTTATTTCATCGATAAATTGAAAGCGGTTTCCCCACAACTCCGTGCATTAGGCAAGAAATTACCGACTAAAGCGCAACTGGAAAAAGCCATGTTCAGTGGTGAGCTTTCCGCCCAATCTATTTAATCCACAAAAACTGTGAATAACCAGGAGGATAATATGAAAAAATTTTTAATTATGAATACGTTAATCCCTGTTTGCTTTTTAAGCGCATGCAGCTCATCACCGCCTTTACCGCCACAAATCGATGAAGACGCCCCGGCAATCTATTTAAATAATCAGGTGTACCGACAAACACCAACTGCAATAGTGCCAAAAAACGCCGGCGATCATAATGGGCAACCTTGGGTATATCAATATGTGAACTTAGATAGAAGCGATTATGTGAATGAAACAGAAAAAGTTCGTTTTTTCTACTTTGCTCATCATGCAGATAGTATTGAAATCTACGGTCAGCCAGCGCGTACCGAAGCCTATAAATACTGGTTACAGGCAAATGGGGTAAGCGCCAACATCAGCACACACTCAAAAGACTTGTTAAAAAATAATGTCAATATTACTTTCAGAAGAGGAGTTAAAAATGAAAAAGCCCTTTAAAATCGCTGTGATATGTCTTGCCTTATGCAGTATGAGCCAGGTAAGTCATGCTGTGGATGAATTAACCGGTGATACAAAAACCGCCTGTGAAGCTCTACTTTGCTTATCTTCACCAAAAGACGCGGCGAAAACGCCGGAATGTCATCCGCCGTTAAATAAGTTCTATTCAATTCGGGCTAAAAAACCACACGAAACATTAAAGAAACGTCGTAATTTTTTAAAATTGTGTCCAGATTCTAACGAGGACTCTATTAATCAAGCATTATCGAGCAAATGCGCCCGCAAGCCGTTTAGTCGAAGATGTATGTTTAAATAAAAAACAAATACGTATTAAAATAAAAGCATAAATATTTATTTATGCTTTTATTGCTTTAGTGATATAGAACACTTAGCGATATTACAAATCCCTACCCTTTCGCCAGGAACGCGGAAATATAAGCCACGTCGTCTATTTTAAGTCCAACACTTTTTCAGTGTTGGCTAAAACAATGCCATCATCATAGATAAAACTGATAACAATGACAATGATTCAAATAAAAACATATTCATGTTTAAGTATAAGTATGTTTTTATGTTAAAATATAAAAAAATAAATATTGATTTATGCTTTTATGTCTTATATACTTATTTTCGTGGTAACACAAAAAAGAAACCTCCGATAGCGGTCACTATCAGAGGTTGGCACATAACTTATATCCCAGCAAGGAGTACAAATCATGCAACTTAATCATATCATTATCTCTCTTCTTATCGCAAGCCAAACTGGCAGACCGGTACATATTCCGGCGATGAAAGGCAAAGAATTTGCCGAATTCATGTCATTGTTACGCGTTGCATTACAATCTTAATTCTTTAAGGAGACCCTTTATTATGAAAGTCATATCCGTATTAAGTCAGAAAGGCGGTAGCGGTAAAAGCACGCTTTCTATCAATATTGCCCGCAGCCTGCAACTTAAAGGTTTTGATGTCGCATTAATTGATACCGACCCACAAGCGTCCGCGCGTGAATGGAATGCGCTTGCCGGTGATGATTTCTTCCCGGTGTTTGCTTGTGATAAAGGGCTCTCCGAAAAAGAAATCCGTGCGCTTGGTCGCCAAGCGGATTTTTTAATTATTGATGGTGCGCCACGTATTGAAAAAGCCATGACCGATTCGATTAAACTTGCCGATTACATTCTGATCCCGCTGAAACCATCACAATTTGATATTTGGGCATGCAAAGATTCGATAGAGTTGGTGCAAGCACGTATGCAAATTGATGATAAGCTCAAAGCCGGGTTAGTCATCAGTCAAACGAATAAGCAGACAAATTTAGCTAAAGAAGTTATTGAATTTATCAACGAAAACTTTGAAATACCGTTATTAAAGGGTAGTACGGCGGTACGCGTCAGCTATGCAGAAGTCTTAAGTTCCGGTAATACGGTTTTTGAAAGTCAATCTAAAGAAGCGAAAGCAGAGATTAATCAAATCACAAATGAAATTTTAACTGCACTAGGAGTTCAATATGAGTAAATTAACAAAAGGCACACTAAGCAAATCCGGGCTTTCTATGGGTAGCATTGAAAAAACGGCTATGCCACAGCTCAAAGAGGAAGTAACTATTGCCGAACAACGAACTACCATCATGATTCCGGTGGATGTTTACAAAGCAGCGAAGAAATACGCGTTACTTAATGATATTAAGTTGAAAGAGTATTTTAATGACTTACTTAGTAAGGATTTAAAAGAAAAAGGCATGTTATAAATATTTATACAAAAGCATAAATATTTATAAGCATAAAAATGGAAAGGTGAACATGAATACTGTAAATGAACTAAAAAAAGTATTGGATTCGAAGCGTCCGCTTGACCCGGTTACGACAAAATCTTTACAAGATGATTTTATGTTGCGTTATAACCAAGCGTCTAATGCGATTGAAGGCAACCAGCTCACTTTAATTGAAACCCGGGTATTACTGGAAAATGGGATTACGGCCAAGGGGAAACCGTTTAAAGATCACCTGGATGTAATCAACCACAGGGAAGCCATTAATTACCTATTGGATATAGTGAAAGCGAAAGAATCACTATCCGAACGCCATATTAAAGAATTTAATGCGTTGTTACTGAAAGGCACAGAGAAAGAAATTTATGCCGGCAAATACCGCAGTGTACCGGTAATGATTCAAGGTGCGGAGCATATTCCCCCACAGCCTTATTTGTTACAAAACGCCATGGAACGATTGATTGAACAAAATCGCCTGGATAAAGAAAACCAAACGCCGGCACTTGAACGAATTGCGAAACTCCATGCGGATTTTGTAGGGATTCATCCTTTCGTTGATGGCAACGGGCGCACCGGACGTTTAATTATGAATCTTGAACTGATGAATGCCGGTTACAGTATCGCCATTATTGAGCCGACGGATAGGGAAAACTATTACAACGCGCTAGCAAACGCAGATAAGGGCGATTATCAAGCCATTACCCGGTTACTCAAAGATTCCGTACAACGTTCGATAGAACGTGAATTACAGGTAATCTATCCGCAGTGGCAAAAGGATTATCCTAAACTTGCCTATGAAGTTGCGAAAAAAAAGGAAATAGCCGAAAAAAAGCCTGAAATTTCCTTAAATAAGGAACAGGAGAGGACACTATGAGTTATTATCTTTGCAATTATAGGGATGATTTTTTAAGTTTTGACCACAGAGCTTAATTGTTGAGTAAGAGGATGTAACAACTAAACTCCTATCTAAATTTAACCTCTAAAATTCCAAAAACGGATCGGTTTTTGGAATTTTTTTATTGAGCTCATAAACGCCCTCCTTCCGTTCTAAAAAGTTCTCCAGAAATACTTTTTGGAAGTCATTGTAAAATCAGCTATTATCCGAATAAAAAGAGGTGAATTATGTTAGTTGGTTATGCCCGTGTATCGACAAAAGAACAAAACTATGAAATGCAGATCCAAGCACTGAGAAATGCCGGATGTGAAAAAATTTTTTCTGAAAAGGAGAGTGGAAATTCTGATGACCGTAGGGAATTCAAAAAGGCATTAACTTTTCTCAGAGAAGGAGATACGCTCATAGTATGGAAATTAGATAGGTTAGGACGTAGCATTTCTCAATCAAGCCGGGTTCTTGAAACACTAAAGGAGAAAAAGGTGAGTGTTGTCAGCCTTATCGAAAACATAGACACAAGAACAATATTTGGAGAATGGTTATTTTATTTTGCGTCCATATTTGCAGAAATGGAACGTAACAGTATCATCGAACGCACAAAAGCAGGCATAAAATTTGCAAGGGAACAGGGTGTAAGAATAGGACGCCCGCCTAAAATGACAGAAGATAATATAGAGATAATAAGAGAACTATTAAAGGCCGGTTGGACGGTAAAAAAAATAGCAGAAAAATTAGGCATATCACAGTCAAGTATATATGCCTATTTTCCTAGTGATATTCTCGAGGATTTACGCCCTACAGCATTATAAAATCTACCTAAAACGTTCTTGTGCAGGCGGTAATTTACGTTCACTTAATAGCTTACGTTTATTTTGCTCATAACGCTCTTTCGGAGAAAGGGCTTTTTCATTACTCTTAGCAATACGTTCTTTTTGATTTAAAGCATTCAGCATTGATAATCGTCTTGCACGTTGATATTCAATTAATGGATCAGCCTTGTACGATAATCCTTTATACCGTTCAACAATATCGGCTTTCCAATGCTTACGATTCAAGATAATTTCATTACTCATATTTCCCGATTTATCATTTATGAATCGAGGCAAAGAAACTTTTTCAATGTGGCTGATTTTAAGCGATATAACATCGCCACGTTTAACATCTGAGGATAATAAACTTTCCTCTAATGTTTTACTCCATATCGTCACATTTTTGCCATTTTGCCCCTTATACGTCACAAAATAACTCATTTTATTTTCAGGCTTATGCTGATAAAAATCTTTGCCAAAATCGACAATTTCGACAGCTCGGCTAGGCAATTTATTAACGGATTTTTTGAATGGTGTTGTGCCTTAGCCTCAACACTTAATGAATTAAGGTATCTTGCAAAATGCGTTCTGATTTCTTGTAAATCATGGAGATTGATATTAACTCGATTTCCATTGTTATCGGCAATTTTTAAAATGACATGACAATGAGGATTATCCGTATCACCATGATAAGCCAATACGAACATGTTATCAGGATATAATTTTTTCAAAGTGGCTTTAACAGCCTTCTTAATTTTTTCCTCCGGAATGCTTTTATCACGCATAGAAAAAACAATATTCATCGTTTGGCGATACTCGCGTTTAAGCTCATTTTTCTTCTTGATTTTAACACCATTATCACGCAAATAATCTCTAAGCTCGCGCACTTCCTCACGACCTTTATAAACTAACCCTTGTTCATCCTCTAACTGAATATCACCATTTCTTGAAATATAATCCATGTGTGACTTGATAGCTTTAAGATTCTTTCCGCTGCTTGTAATTTTAACCATAACCTCATTAGAATTATGAAAATTACGCTGTGTTTTCAGTTTGGATGAAGCATTATAGGAATAGCTAGATTCTCTAAATTTCTTATTGCTAGAATAAGAAACTGAAGAATCCTTTTTAACTCTTCTTACTAACCATTCTTTTTCGATACGAACGCCCATCTATCCACCGTTTTTGAAATTAATTCATCAAGTTTTTTATCCAATTTATCAATCCAAAATTGAGTATTTTTTAATGCTATTAATAGCTCCCTTTCGTTTATATCTTTAGATGATTTTTTAGCAATCTGATTAACATTTCGCCCAACTTGATTTAATGCTGTTCTTAATTTTATGATTTCAGATAATTCATCATTCAAAAGTTTAGGTTCGTTAGAAAGCGTAGATAAAATCCTAAAAACAATTTCCTCACTAATCGAAAATCCATGATTTTCTGCGTGCATTTCCAATGCAGAAATTTCAGAAAGTGTAAGACTTATTCTAATTTGCTTCTTTTCTAGTTCACGAGACGGAAGCATTTCAACAAACATTACATCATCAGAAAAATAATTTGATAAAACTTTAGCAACTAAACTACTTAAACTATTTCCAGTTTTATCACAAATTTCATTTAATTTTTTTCTTAAAGAGTTATTTAACGTTATAATAACTCTACAATTTTTGTCTGAAATCATACTACATTATTTTTTAAGGTGTATCACTTTAAGGCGCTTGTCGCTATCCTGCATTAGTCCTTTAAAGAACATGGACTTAAATCTAACACAAAACTCAGATTTACGCAAAGAAATGTAGAAGATTTAAGCTAATAGTGATACCATCAGAGGTAACAGTATGCAACCAGTTTAAGAAATTTGCTCCTGTGCTTATCAAGGTCAAGCCCTACGGGTTGGCTACGCCAAACCTTGACAATCACCCGCAAATTCTTAATGGTTTAGCATACCGTTACCCCCTCATTTGTGCTAAAGCACGATACAGATAAAATTGATAATAAAGATTTAAGTGATTCGGAGTTCGGTAAATTTTTGAAAATTATGCACAAGAACGGATGAGTGGTAAGAAATTTTTGGAGCTCTAAAAAAGCCCAAAAATTTCTTATCCCGAATAGTGAGCGTAAGCGAGCGTAAGTGACTGTGTATAATTTTCAAAAATAGCTTTTAAGTGTGGTAAAATTCGGTGTAAAACTGCAAGCAGTTTTGCACAATTTTTCCACACGGTCGCCATCGGCGATAAAAGCGTGGCGCGACAAGTTATAGGTACACATATTTTTAACAAAAAGGTAATAATCATGAAGATTACAAATTCTAAGATTGAAAAGTTGAAAGAGCAGTTAAAACTAGAGGAGAAAAAAGAAAAGCTGCGTATCAAACAGGAACAGGAAAATAAGATTAAAAATGATAAAGATAAGGCTTATAAAGCCTATCTAATAATTAAAGAACAATGTAAAAGTGATCCTACCTTTAAAGCTGATTTTAGAGAGTTCTTGATTAATAATTTCAAGAATGATGATTTTAAAGTAGTTCATTTTTTATGTATTGATGAAGGAGAAAAAAATGACAACGCTACCAATTAGCCAATCTGATTTAGACGAAATCAACAAGGATTTAGCCGATGATGGTGTTATCTATGATTTGGATACATCAGGAATTGATATAGAGGCAGTTGATCCGGAAATAAATTCAGACGATTAGTTTATGAGGAAGAAGATATGGCAGAGAAAAAAGATATTCGCGCAGATTATGAAGATCGGTTAGCGGAAACAATACGTAATGCCATTATTAATAATGATTCAAAATGGGAAAAACGCTGGAATAGTTTTGATATATATCCCCAAAATGGAAATACAGGCAGACCATACTCCGGCATTAATGAGTTAAATCTTTATTTTTCCCCGTATGATGATCCTCGATGGTTTACTTATAAGCAAATTAAAGCACTCGGCGGACAAGTTAAGAAAGGTGAAAAGGGTCGATTGATACAATTTTATACGAATAAAATTGAACGAATTAAAAAAGACCAAAACGGCAAACCGATTGTTGACCAAGAAGGGAAAAATCAAAGAGAAGTAGAAATAATTGATGGCTATATAGCAAAATATTACATTGTTTTTAATGCTCAACAAACAACCGGGCTCCCTCCTTATACCCCGCCGGAAATCACAATAGAAGACCGAAAAAAGCGCGATCTATATAACATAGAACGGATAGAACAACTTGTTAGAAACATGAATATTAATGTTGAGGAAAAGTTTAGTAATAAGGCTTACTATCAACCGGATTTAGATCTCATCGTGATTCCAGATAAGGCACAGTTCAAAGGCAAAAAAGAGTACTACGGCACACTTCTACATGAAGCGTCTCATGCAACTTCTCACCCGTCCAGACTAAATAGGAAAATTTCTTTTGATATGAATTCAAAAGAGTACGCTAAAGAAGAACTTATAGCTGAAATTTCATCAATGTTACTTTCCAGGAAATATCAAATTGCCGTGCAAAATCCTAAACGAGATTTTTCCGATGAAAAAAATTCGTTGGCATATTTGCGCGGGTGGATTATGGCGGGTAAACTGACAAATGATGATTTTAAAGACGCTATAAAAACGGCTGTAAAAGTATCAAATTACATTACACTACATGACAAAGAATTAACCTTGGATAAATCTCCATCAAAAGAAGCTGTTCAACAAAACAATCATATTATCTCGTTTGCCCAACATCAGGGCTATAAATCTTTTGATGAATCCATGAAGTCAAATGCAGTGGAAGCATATCATAAATTGAAGGCGCAGCTCGCCTTTCAAAAAGAACCTATCAAAGAACAAGAGAAGGAAAGATAATATTTATGTAAAAACATAAATATTATTAAACATATTAGAATAAAAGTGCGGTAGAAATTTACCGCACTTTTTGTTTATATCGTGCTTTAGCACAAATGAGGGGGTAACGGTATGCTAAACCATTAAGAATTTGCGGGTGATTGTCAAGGTTTGGCGTAGCCAACCCGTAGGGCTTGACCTTGATAAGCACAGGAGCAAATTTCTTAAACTGGTTGCATACTGTTACCCAATAAATATTGAATCGGAGTGTATTTTGCCCTTGCGGTAGCAAGGGTCCTATTATTTGAAAATCGGAGATTTTCTGTTCCTTATTTTTATATTTAAAAATAAATTATGGAATAACGTTTAGTGCCGAAATTAAGGGCGAATTTAATAATATTTACCTAACAACAAACACACAACTTACTCACAATGCCGCATGAATTTAGCAAAATTTGGTTAGTATCAATGCAATCTTTACTCTGAAATAAAAATAAGGTAGATGAAATAGCCTAAATTATAAGCAATTTCATATTGGTAGATGTGTTGAGTCGTGACTTAGTAAAACCAAGCCATCAACTGAAAAAAGATGATTAAATTAAGAGGCGTAATGTTGTAAATCGGTCATGTAGCTTTCTTTGAGGGCTTTCCGGTACAAAATATCGTTTGCCGCTTTTTCTCGCGCTCGTTGTCTTATTCGCTCCTTGTCATATAGACGCTTGCGGAGTTTTTGTACTTCTTCCGTTGTGTTACAGTCGGCAAACGAACGAAAACAAGGTTTAAAAACGTCGCTTTCAATGTCTAAATCAAGATAATTTACCGGCTTACGTTGAGAAACAAATTTAATGACGTGCTCGCCTAACAAATCCTTTCGGCGTTTGATGAGTAAGTTTTTTAATGAATAGTGCTGTTTAATACCAGCCACACCTTTATTTTCCAGTTTGTCTAGATGTTTTTTATAACGCTCGAATGTTTGATTTACACGATTGTTCACAAATTGATATTTATGGAAATCGACCAGGATTTTTCTTAATTCTTTCTCTGTAATGTTGAACATTAAAAAGAATTCAACGTTTAAGAAAATCCGCATTGGTTTATGCTTTTGTCCCAATCGGTCATACTCACGTAATACAGTAATCAATTCAGCGTCTTCCAACATTTGAATAGCATTGAGTACCGTATCGTAACGCACTCGATTTTTACCGTTCTTATCCCACGATACATAAGCCTGATTACACATATTAGCGATATGTTCGACGTTTGAGCGGACTTCAAAGAGATAATCGCTTGCCGGAGAAAAGTCACAGTACGTAATAAGCGTTGGCAACAAAACAGAAAGGACTTCCCGACGTTCCCGGCGGATAGTCTCACGCTGATATTTACTTAATCGTAAAGCGTTCAAGTAAGGATTCTTATTGAAATTATGGGTTTCACAACGTTGCAGGAAAAACCACGTTGTATAAGCAAATTCCCGGCTCTGGAGATTTTGAGTAAAGAAAGGAGTAAGATTGCGATGTTTTTTCTTCGCGGCCTTCTCATAGTTGACAGCTCGTTTTGATGACTTAAAGCCGAATGTTCTGTTGATTTTTTTACGTTTAATCTTCATTGTTGCTATTTCTTGTTAAGCAACATTTGAATCACGATTTTAAGGTACTCACAATGTAAAAATTTAGTTTAAAACTATTGCAAATAACATTCAGCCCAGTATAATACTAACTGATTTTATTAATCGTGTTTCAAACGTTGCTTTGGTAGAGTTCGTTAAAACACACTTCTTGAATAAGCACCTTTGCCGAGGTGCTTTTTCTTTTTCAGTTTCCTCTCGCCTCAAATCTCATTTCTTGAGCAGAAAGCAAGTTAATGCTCCCTATTCTACTCTTTATGCACAAAAAAGATCAAGAAAGATCTATTTTTTAAGTTAAAAAAACTCATTTTTATGGTATTTTATTATTGACCCATACCCACAAGAAGGATACAATGAGGACACATGACAGATTCAGATATTTCAATTAGAGTTCGCACAAGTAGGGCGCTGAAAAATCAAGCCGCTAAAGAACTACGAAAAATGGGATTAACCGTTTCTGACGCCATTAGGCTATATTTAAGCTATATAGCAAATGAAAAAAAATTACCAAATGAATTAACAAATTCTGCTGTATTGATAAGCATAGCGAAAGAAAGGAAGCTGTAATCCAAATAATCCTCTAGAAATTATCTGTTAAAGATGATTATAAACGCGGTTATAAAAACCGATCCGTTTTTGGAGTTAATAAGTAAGAGGGCTTAATGATGTACACACCGCAAAATGAAAGCGAACTTAAAAAGGACGTGGATTTTGATATAAATCATCGTGTTGCTGATTTTGAGGCGATTCGCTTACGTCTAGATAATCCGGCGTATGAAAAAGCTTTTATGCAAGCGCTCGAAGATAAATATCAAAAACCGCCACAAATCGAAGCGCGCTCTTCCTTTTTTGAAGAAATCAGAACGATTTCTAAAAATAGTATGGAGTTTATTAAACGTTATTTTGAAAGATTGGATGCCGCTATTTTAAGCAAGGATAAAGGGCTAAGTGTTGCACCTGCGGTTTATCAGTCGATTGCAGATAAACAAACCCTGCGCAATGAAATAGATTCTTGGGTGAAAAATAGTAGTCAAAACCCCGCCTATCGTGAGCAATTTACACTTGCACAGAAAGATTTAGCTTTGTATCGCAAAGGCGATATATCTACCGATGAAATGCGCCGTAAATCACAAAATAGCCTTTATCACACCGCTTTTGAAGATAATTTGCGTCTACAGGCTTACAGCAACCCGCAATTCAGTTTACAACAAGCCGAAGTTCACATTGCCAAATTCAGTATTGAATCATTGCGTGACCGTTCAAAAGAACAGGTCATCAATCCTGCCGAAAAGACCGTTAATTCACCTGAAAAATACGGTAATGCCAAAGAAGATTTAATCCGTTGGGATAACCAGAAAATTACCCCGTTAGAGTTGGGCAAAAAATTACAATCACCGGAATACAAGACAGCGTTTGAAAATGCGTTGCATGAACAATACAAGCCTGGTCTTGAAGGTAATTTCGGACATAGCTTTAACGGCTCGGATAAAGAAAAGTCTGCGCAATTTGTGGCTATGCGAATTGCTGGAATAGAAAGCGCTATCCGTGTCGCTGAAAAATATAAAGAAATACGCGCTAATATGGGCAAAGGCGTAAATAAAGAGCTGGAAAAAGCCCAAACAAGAGATTTTGAACGTTAAGGAGAAAAGTTATGGCTGGAGTTAATAAAGTCATTATCGTTGGTCGTTTAGGCAATGAGCCGGAAATGCGCGCCATGCCGAACGGAGAAGCTGTCGCGAATATTAGTATTGCGACCAGTGAAAGCTGGACGGATAAAAATACCGGCGAACGCCGGGAAGTAACCGAATGGCACCGTGTCGTATTTTATCGCCGTCAAGCGGAAGTGTGCGGTGAATACCTGCATAAAGGCTCACAAGTGTACATTGAAGGGCGTTTAAAAACGCGTAAATGGCAAGACCAAAGCGGGCAAGACCGTTATACCACTGAAATTCAAGGTGATGTATTGCAAATGTTAGGTGATCCGAAATCAACACAGGCACCGGCACAAGCCCAGGCTAAACCGGTAACGTCACCACAACCGCAAGCGGGAACTCCAGCAGATAATTTTGATGATGATATTCCGTTCTGAGTTGAGTAAAAGATTATGTCAATGACAGCTCTACAAATGATTGCTATATGCGCCCCGCTCGTTCATCCGGATACTGCGTTATCTGTGATGAAAGAAGAAAGCAAATTAAATCAATTTGCGATAGGCGTAGTAGATGGCTGGGTAAAACAACCCACTGACTTTAATAGTGCGGTATTAACCGCACAACAACTTGAAAAGGAGGGGAAAAACTATTCTGTCGGACTTATGCAAATCAACAAACATAACTTTTCACGCTATGGAGTAACACTTGAGCAAATGTTTGACCCTTGTAATAACCTGCAGGTGGCGCAACAAATTTTGCAAGACTGTTATCAACGTAGCGGCAGTGTCAATGACGCGTTGAGTTGCTATTACTCCGGAAATTTCTTACGTGGATACAAAAGAGATTTTCGAGGAACCAGTTATGTCGAAAGAGTGCATGCACAACTCTTTGAACCGACCCCGGAAAAAAGTTTTGCGATTCCCTCTTTGAAAAATGAACCTTTACCTGTTGCTGCTGTTGCCGAAGTAGCAAAAGTAACCACAACTAAAAAGGAGAAAAAACCACAACAAGCCAGGAAAAACCGTCATCAAGTCAGATTATATAAAAATCTTCCTCCGGTAACACCGCCGGCAGAAGATAAGAAACTTGCTTCTATCAACTAATTATTAACCAATAAAGGACGTTAAAGATGTTTAATAAACTTTCTCATAAACTGCATTACACACTTATTCCAGCGCTTTTCATGATGGCAACCAACCCCGCTTTTGCCGGTGGTTTACAAAAAACAAAACAATATTTAAGTCAATTCTCAACTGAAATTCATGGTTTTGCTGGTATTGTCTTTTTATTAGCTGGTTTATTTGCAGGTTATCAAATGATGTGGAGAGGGCAACCTTTCGAAAGTATAGCAAAAGTGATTTATGGTGCGATTACATTAATTGTTGTTCCTGAAATTGCACTGTGGTTATTCCCTTAAAGAAGGTAAAACATGCAAGCCGATTCAGAAAATACAATCAGTGGTGAACCGCTTTTTAAAGGCATGATAACACAAGCCACGATCGGCGGTATCCCCATTCCAATAATATTTGCCATTGCTTTTCTTAGTGGTCTGGCATATTTCATCAGCGGGAAATTATATGCCGTATTACCGGCTATTCCGCTACTTATTGGCACAAGATTACTGTATGAAACAGATAGGGATTTTTTAACATTGAATATGCTCAATTTTAAGACAAATAGCGGGTTAGGTAAGATCGTGCGTTTTTTTGGCAGTAAAACGTTTACGGCACAAAAATACAATCGAACCGCTTTTTCTGAAAATCGAATCGAAACATTAGGTATTAAACTGGGTGAACAAAAGGATTATTCCAAATTCATTCCTTATTCTTCTCATATTGCACCGAATGTCGTGATTACCCGTAACGGTGATTTAGTCGCCACCTGGTGTTGTAAAGGGGTGACGTTTGAAACCGCAGAAAATTATGAGCTCAATCTTAGTAAAGAAAAGTTGAATACCTTAATCCAATCTTTTTCTAAAAAAGGGGTTAGTTTTTATCAGCATAATATTCGCCATAAAGTCAATGAAACCTTGGATGGTCATTTTTCTTCCGAGTTTACGCAGGAAGTAAATGATAAATACTATGCCGGTTTTAATAATGGAACATTACAACGTAACATACTATACGTTACGTTGGTTTATACCCCTTATTCAAAACTGGAAAAAATATCTCGTAAAACAAGCAAGTTAAAGGATAAAAAACAGGAGCTTGCTTATCAGTTAGAGACTATGCAAGAAATGTGTTCCCGCTTGGATAAAGCACTGGAAGATTTTCGCGGTGAAGCGTTAACAACCTTTAGTAAAGGCGGTGCGCTTTATTCTGAACAATTATCGTTTTACAACTATCTGATTACAAATCGTTGGCAACCTGTACGCGTTACCTCCACGTCGTTTTATCACTTACTGGGGAATACCGATTTACATTTTGGCAAAGAAACTGGGCAAATTACTTTTAATGGTGAAAGCCGTTTCTTCCGCTGTCTTGAAATTAAAGATTATACGGAAGAAACCTGTGAGGGTTTTTTTGACGCATTAATGTATATCAATGCCGATTATGTCATTACACAATCTTTTCAGTCCATGCCAAGCAATGTTGCAAAAGAGAAGTTAGACAGACAGCAAAAACGCTTAAATTCCTCAAACGAGGCTGCCATTTCGCAAGTTGATAATTTAACTGTTGCATTGGATGATTTAGCAAGTGGTCGTTTATCCTTTGGTTATTATCATTTTGGCATGATGGTGTACGGTGATTCTATAAAAGATGTTACTGATAAAACCAATGAAATTATTGCGGTATTAAGTAGTTTAGGTTTGATTATTACATTGGCAAATACGGCGTTAAGCGCGTCTTATTTCGGTCAATTCCCGGCAAATTTTGCCTACCGTCCACGCCTGGCAATGTTAAGTTCAAGAAATTATGCGTCGCTAACTTCTTTACATAATTTTGCCTCCGGTAAACGCAACGGGAACCCTTGGGGAGACGCGGTAACGTTACTGAAAACGCCAAACGGTCAACCGTACTATTTTAACTTTCACCAAAGCGCACCCGGTGTTGATGACAGAGGCGAAAAACGGTTGGGGAATACCGCAGTATTCGGGCAAGCGGGTTCCGGTAAAACTATGTTGATGACGTTTCTCATGACACAACTGGATAAATTCAGACATACCTCTACTTTTTTACCGACCTCGGTAAAACGTGAATTGACAATGGTATATCTGGATAAAGATTACGGTGCGGAAGCCTGTATTCGTGCCATGGGCGGAAAATACATGCTGATCCGTAAAGGTGTGCCGACCGGTTTTAATCCGTTTATGTGTGAAAACACGCCGGAAAATCTGTCTTTCCTTTCCACGTTGATGAAAATGTTAGTTACGCGTAACGGCAGAACGTTGTCATCACTCGATGAAGAAGAATTATTCAAGGCGGTTAAATCGGTGATGGAATTTGATATGGAATACCGCAGTTATCCGATTTCACGCGTGATTGAACATTTGCCGGAAGGCTCAACTAAAGCCGAAAAAGAAAACTCCCTTGCCCGTCGTTTGAAAAACTGGGCGCAAGGTGGGGAATTCGGTTGGGTATTTGATAATCCTGCCGATACGTTAGATTTTACCGGGCATGCCGTATTTGGCATTGATGGTACGGAGTTTTTAGATGACCAGGATACTTGTAGTC
>NZ_CP072382.1:0-22884 GCF_018128305.1 Aggregatibacter sp. oral taxon 513 | reverse complement strand
TCCGCTTTCTTTCTACTTATTACACCGTATCGGAAAATTATTAGATGGTCGTCGTTTGATCATTTTTATGGATGAATTCTGGAAATGGTTAAAAGATGAAGCGTTTTCCGACTTTGCCTATAACAAATTAAAAGTTATTCGGAAAGAAGATGGAATTGTCATACCGATGACCCAAAGTATGGATGAAGTGTTGAAAAGCCCAATTTCTCGCGCGGTAGTTGAGCAATGTGAAACAACCATTTGTTTACCTAACCCGATTGCACGCAAAGTGGATTATGTGGATGGTTTCGGAATCAGTGAAAAACAATTTGAAATTATCCGTGAATTACAACCGGATTCCCGTACTTTCTTAGTGCGTAAAGGGCTAGAAACAGCCTTAGCTAAGTTAGATTTAAGCGGTTTAGGGCGTGAAAACTTAAAAATTCTGTCAACCAGTAAGGATAACGCAGAAATCCTACATCAAATTATCGAAGAAGTCGGCGAAGCCGCTAATGACTGGATTCCGATTTATAAACAACGTTGTGTATAAGGAGAACGTGATGAAAATGTTTAAAAAACTCAGTTTAGTTGCTGTTTTATCTATGCCGGTATTGGTGCAAGCCGGAATTCCGGTTGTTGATCCCGCAGCTGCCGGTCAACGTCAAATGAGCATGCTTCAAACCGTGCAACAATGGGCAAAAGAGGCTAAACAGTGGACGGATACAGTTTCGCATTATAAAAATGAGCTGAAAGCGTATGCCGACCAATTAGCCTCACAAACCGGCATTCGTGATGTGCAGGCTTTCATCGGTGAAGCTCATAGTTTGTATGGTGAAATAAATGGCTTAAAATCGGAGTTTACCCCGGTAATCGATTTAGTTTCCGGTGGGAAAAACGCATTAAGCGCGAATGCCAAAAGCCTGTTTGAAAAATACAACCTTTTCGACCGTTGTAAGAATTTACGTCAAGGTGAAATTACTTCCTGTGAAGCAAATATTGTTTCTACGGTGGAAAGCATGAGTTTCTTAGATTCGTTTGAAAGTAACGTCAATAGTAAATTGAAAACCATTGATAAGCTCGCTAAACGGATGGCGAAATCTCAAGATGTGAAGGAAAGTCAGGACTTAAAAAATGCAATGGATGTGCAGTTGGCCGCATTGCAATCACAAAAAGTCCAGTTGGATTTATTCAACGCACGGCAAACGGAATACCGTCGCTTAATGAATGAGCAACAAAAACAACTCGCCTCCCAGCGTCGTCTAAATGGCAAAGGTGGTAGTTATTAATTAATAAAACGGAGTATTCTCATGAAAAAACTACTTATGATGGTTACATTAACTTTTTTAGTATCTGCCTGTTCTGAAGAAGTCAAAAGCATAGACTACTATAAAGAACATACGACAGAACGTTTAAAAATGTTAGAAGAATGTGAGAAAAAAGCCGAACCGCTGATGGCAAATTCTAATTGCCGAAACGCAAATAAAGCTCAAGCAAGTATTCGTCGCTCGAATATTCGCGGAGGAAATTATTAGGTTAATAAAAAATGAGATTTTTTGAGACTATAGATTCATTCATAACAGACTTACTGGCTTCGGTCAGTCAGTCTATGAGTTCGGGTTTTGCTAACTCTCTTTATAGTATAGTTGGTGCTAGTTTATTGCTCTATTATACCCTTAAAGGTTTTGCAATATTTGCAGGCAAAATGGAAGCGCCAGCAAAAGAACTCTTATATGATTTTGCCAGTAAAATGATCATCATTTCTATAATGATGAATTATGGTGGCTATTTAGATGGCGCATTAGCAATAATTGATGATCTCAAAACCAATTTAACCGGTTTTACCGGAAACGGTATAGCCGGTTTAATGGATGACCAGTTAGATCTAGGTACAGATATTGCTAGCCAACTTTTTGACTTGGATAAATCTGAATACGTCCCAGCAGAAGGATTAGTAGCCTCTGGCTTAGCTTGGATTGGTATTGCCTTTTCTTTGTTTGTACCATTTTTTATATTTATTTTTACAACTATCACATTAAAACTATTAACCGTTACTGCGCCAATTTTTGTTTTCTGTGTGCTATATAATTTCTTACGTAACATGTTTAATAACTGGCTCCAACTTATTTTTGCCAATATTCTTACTGTCGTGTTTATCGGTATTTCACTTCGTATGGGAATGTCATTCTTTGGTAAAAATATCACTTCATTACTATTACAAGCTAGTGAACTTAACTTAATAAGGGTCGGATTTGAAATTTTAGGATTTGGTATTCTTATGGCGTTCATATCCTACCTATCATTAACTTACGCCTCCCAGTTAGCTTCAGTATCTGTAGAAGGTGCTGCTTATTCTGCCGGGTTACGAGGAATAGGCGGAATCTTTAGCAGTGTTAAAAATGCCGTACAAAATACCGCCCGCTTTGGCATGGGTGCAAGCGGTGCCGGATACAGTCGCGCACCGACCGCTTATAAGGTCGGTAGTGCAATACATCGAACGGCGCGGGCAGTCGCCAATTCAGTAAGGAATCGCGCCGGCAAGTCTTAATTTTTCCATTATTTTTCATTATGCAATTTACTTTGTAGAGGTTTTTACACTTAAAAGAGAGGTTTTTATGCAAAAAATACACAAATTATGCTTATTTTTTGTACTTTTTAATCTGGTCGGTTGTTCGTCAAGTTGGCCGGATGATTTAAAAGGTACATCCTTTGAACCTGTTAATAAAACAATGCAACCGCAAGGAGAACATAAAAAATGACCAATATCGAACAAGACATTCTTGACCAAAATCGGGATTTAGAAGCCAAAAACCAGGAGAATATCGAAAAATCAGAAGCCCGCGCCTGGAAAGTGGCCAGAATATCCTGGCTGATTAGCCTCGTTCTCGGTGCGGTCATTGTCAGTATTTTACCGTTGCGCGAAGTTGTCCCGTTTCTGATTCGTGATAACGGTACGGGTATTCCTGACGTCATTACTCGTTTGGATGTGGAAACGTTGACCACAGATGACGCCATGGATAAACATTTCATCAGTCAATATATCAAAACACGTGAAGGCTATTATTTCAACACCTTGCAACAAGAATATGAACTTACGCAAATGATGAGTAGTGATGAAGTTGCGAAGGATTATCGTAGCATTTATGAAGGTAAGAATGCACGTGACCAAAAATTAGGTAGTAGTAACACCGTTAAACCAGAAATCATTTCTATTGTGTTATCTAAAAAAGAAGTTGGTACGGATGGCCAAGCAAGCAATATTGCAACTGCCCGCGTTCGTTTAATTCAACGTAATTTGTCAACTGGAGAAGAAACGGCAAAAAATATTGTAGTTTCTTTAACTTATGAATATTTACCAGTGAAAAATATGGTTGAAGGGTTCCGCATGGATAACCCGTTAGGATTTATTGTGACACATTACCGGGTAGATAATGAGGCTTAATATGCGCAAATTACTTTGTTTATTGCTTATCGTGTTCGGCACGGAAACTTACGCGGCTAGCACACCGATAAAATCAAAATATGATGACCGAATTCAATCACAAGTTTATAACGCGCTAGATGTGACAAAAGTCTATGCGAAAGATGGATATTCTTCTGTGATCGTTTTTGCTGAAGATGAACGTATTTCATACAAACATACTGGTTTTCAGGACGGTTGGGATATTACTGATAATGCAAATTTTGTGTTGATTAAGCCTTTGGCGGTCAAACAGCAAAGCAGTGAAGGTGAAAGCTATTTTGAACCGACCCCAGGGCAATGGAATACCAACTTATTCATCAACACTAATAAACGGACTTATTCTTTTGATTTGATTCTTGTCCCGGAAAATTCGACTTCCTCTTACCAGGTCAATTTCTCCTATCCGACGGAAAAAGAAAAGCAACAAGTCGCGCAACGTCAAAAAGATAAACGTGATCGTGAACAGCAAGCCATTGAAAAATCCTTGCAAAGTACCAAAACACCGAAAAATTGGGATTACGTAATGAAAGTTAAGGCTGGTAGCGAAACCATTACACCGAACTATGCGTACGATGATGGCATATTTACTTATCTTGGCTTTGCCCCGAATAAAACCTTTCCTGCAGCCTTCTTGTTAGAAGGATCCACGGAAAGTCTGTTAAATACCAATGTTAAACAAGACGGTAATTATCAGGTATTAGTCATCCAAAAAACAGCAGAAAAATTGGTGTTACGTAGCGGTGAAAAAGTGGTCGGCATTTACAATCAAAGTTACGGAAAAACACCGGTAACTTATAACACGACCATTTCACCAAATGTGGCAAGAGACGAACGATAGGAGGCAGAGATGAACGATAACAAAACCATTCAGCCGAAGGATGACAAAACGGAAACTGATTATCAACCGGAAGTCAGCAAAATTGCCAAACGCGGTAAAAACCAAAATTTATTTATTTTTCTGATTATTGCACTGCTTGCCGTGGCGTTTTTGGGTTATTCCTTTTTGAATAAAAAGGATACGCAACCGGCACAGGCTAAGGAAAAAGAAGAATTCGGTACGACAGTGCGTTCAAAAACATTTACGGCACCACCGGCAGAAATCCCGGCGATTTTAAATCCGGAGCCACAACCAATTTCTACCGCAACCGCTCCAGTAGAAAATCATAGTACGACAGAGGCGTTAGATATGCCATCCGCCCCCCGTTTAATCAAAGGATTGTCTCCGGGTACTATCGATGGCGAAACATTACAAGCCGTTTCAGATGTTCAGAATACAGATACAACTGACACGGTAACTAACCAACCACCGGAACCGGCAAAAGGCGATATGTTTGAAGATAACGTCAGCACGTTTAAAGCGGGTAAAGCTCATAAACTCCCGGTTAATGCTAATTTATTGTTGGCAAAAGGCACGTTTATACAATGTTCCTTACGCACAAAACTTGTTTCCACCGTAGCCGGCAATCTAGGCTGCGTTGTGGCAAACGATGTATATAGTGCAAACGGTACGGTATTACTGATTGAAAAAGGCTCTACCGTGTTTGGTGAATTCCGTAACGGTCAGATCCAACAAGGCGAAGAACGTTTATTTGTGGTTTGGAGTGAAATCCGTACACCGAAAAATATCATCATCAACATTAATTCCGGTGCAACGGACGAATTAGGCGGAACCGGTATTCCGGGCTATGTAGATAATCATTTTTGGGAACGTTTCGGTAATGCCATCATGTTAAGCATGATCACCGATTCAACCAGTGCATTATCTACTCAATTAGCCAAACGGGGTACATTTAATCCAACTGATACGGTGCAAGCCGGCTCGGAAATTGCACAAAGTATCCTGGAAAAAACCATTAATATTCCCCCTACGCTTTATAAGAACCAAGGGGATTTAGTGGGGATTTTTGTTGCACGAGATATTGATTTTGGCGATGTGTACGAATTGAAACAGAAATAGGAGGTATAAACCATGGTCATAAATTCTTCCGGAGATGTCTCAATTTCACTCCATGCCAACAAATTATTTGGTGAATTGCTTGAAGATGAAGCTATTACAGAGATTGCGATTAATCGCCCCCGTGAAATTTTCTTTGAAAAAAATGGTGTATGGTATTACCAGGAAGCAGCTCATATTACTTATGATCTCTGTGATTCTTTTGCACGTGCATTAGCAAAATATCGGTCTGATTATATTGGTGATATGAAACCGATTCTTTCTGCGGTACTACCGAACGGCGAACGAACACAGGTTATCACTCCTCCTGCATGTGAACGGGAAACCATCAGTATTACGGTGCGAAAACCCAATAAGTCTTTTTTTGACCTGGATTATTACATCAACAACGGCTTTTTTAGCCGTGTCATCAAGACGGAAAATCATTTATCAGAAGATGACCAACAATTATTGGAAATTTATCATAAAGGCGATTATGCGGAATTTCTTAAACAAGCGGTTATCTGTGGGAAGAATATTGTGATTGCCGGGGAAACCGGCTCCGGGAAAACTACTTTAATGAAAGCCCTGGTCGATTATATTCCGTTGCATGAACGCCTAGGCACCATCGAAGATACTCCGGAATTATTCTTACGCCAACATAAAAATTATTTCCACTTATTCTATCCAAGTGAAGCGAAAAACGGCGATTTAATCACAGCAGCCTCTTTACTGAAATCCTGCTTACGGATGAAGCCCGATCGTATTCTGCTTGCGGAATTACGCGGAGGGGAAACCTATGATTTTATCAATGTTGTTTCTTCCGGGCATAACGGCTCGATTACCTCTTGTCACGCCGGTTCGGTTGCTGAAACTTGGGAACGGCTTATCTTAATGACCTTGCAAAACGACCAGGGACGCACCCTCTCTTATGATGTGATCCGTCGTTTATTGCAACAAACCATAGATATTATCGTGCATGTTACAAATAGCCACGAATACGGCAGACATATGACGGAAATCTATTTTGATCCGCAGGCCAAACTGAACTCTCTCAAGGTGGATTAACTATGAAAAAAGCCAATATTGCGCTATTCCTGTTTGTCACAATGATTCCGACGTATTTTCTTACCGGGCTTTTACTTCTGTTGGCAAATAAAATTCGTCTGATTGAAGCGTTCAAGCGTTACTACCCTACTCTTACGCTGGATGCCATCCTGGGAAATTATCCGAAAATCTGGCAATCTCTCCTTATTAGTTTTGTAGTGAGCTTATTAATCATGCTTAAGCTATTCTATCAACCTAAAAAATCCCTTTATGGTAACGCTGAATTTGCCACAAAATCAGAAGTACAAAAAATGGGTTTATTGGAAGAAAAAAACGGGATTATCGTCGGCAAACTTGGTAATAAACTGCTTCGCTTTATCGGTGCGCAATTTGTTTCACTGGCAGCGCCGACACGGGGAGGTAAAGGCGTAGGGATTGTTATTCCAAATTTACTGGCATGGGAACAATCTGTGGTTGTGAAAGACATTAAAAACGAATGCTATCGTATCACCAGTAAATATCGACAAAAAATATTAGGGCAAAAAGTCTATCGCTTTGCCCCGTTTGACCGTAATACGCACCGGTTTAATCCGCTGGATTGTATTGATATGCGCGACCGAGCGCGCGCCGAACTCGATTTAAAAAATCAGGCTATGGGCTTATACCCGCTCACCGGCGACCCGGATAAAGACTTTTGGCAGCACCAGGCACAGAATCTTTTTGTAGCAACCACTTTTCTACTTTGGGATATGCGTCAAAAAAGCCTTACCGATATGACACTGACCTATGCCAATCTATTACGCTTACATGCCGATTTTGATGAAACGCAAGAAGACGGTTCAATAGAACATATTGATTTTGCGCAACACGCGCGTTTATGCGTTCAATCCGGCATTGCTCACCAAACTACCGCCGATAAACTCAATATTTATTTAATGGCGTGCGAATCCGGTAAAACAAAAAGTAGTATCGATTCAACTTTTACCAGTCCATTAACCATTTTTCAAAATGAAATCGTTGAACATGCGACTTCTACCAGTGATTTTGATTTACGTGCTTTGCGCCGGGAAAAAATCACGATTTATTTCCACATTTCGGCAAATGATTTAATCCTGGCTCCGCAAGTGGCTAATCTGTTCATGAGTATGGTCATTGCTAATAATATCGATCAGTTACCGGAAACCAATCCGGCATTGAAATACCAGTTATTACTATTAATGGATGAATTTACTGCCGTCGGTATGTTGAGCATTATCAATAAATCGGTAGGGTTTATCGCCGGTTATGGTTTACGCCTATTGATTATTTATCAATCACAAGGGCAACTTCGTGCTGATAAGCCTAATGGTTACGGTAAAGATGGTGCTAAAGCTATCCTGGATAATATCGCCTGTAAAATCCTGTACGCCCCGGATAACCAGGAGGACGCAGAGGAATATTCAAAAGTGCTGGGCAATCGTACTGTAGATAAATTAAGCCATAGTCGCGGAAAAACGTCCAGTCACAGCATTACCGACCACGGGCGACCGTTGCTTTTACCGCAGGAGTTCAGATTAATCGGGGAATTTAAAGAGGTGGTGATGTTAAACAACAGTAAACCGATTCTATGTAATAAGGCCGTGTATTACAACGACCCTTATTTCATCGATAAATTGAAAGCGGTTTCCCCACAACTCCGTGCATTAGGCAAGAAATTACCGACTAAAGCGCAACTGGAAAAAGCCATGTTCAGTGGTGAGCTTTCCGCCCAATCTATTTAATCCACAAAAACTGTGAATAACCAGGAGGATAATATGAAAAAATTTTTAATTATGAATACGTTAATCCCTGTTTGCTTTTTAAGCGCATGCAGCTCATCACCGCCTTTACCGCCACAAATCGATGAAGACGCCCCGGCAATCTATTTAAATAATCAGGTGTACCGACAAACACCAACTGCAATAGTGCCAAAAAACGCCGGCGATCATAATGGGCAACCTTGGGTATATCAATATGTGAACTTAGATAGAAGCGATTATGTGAATGAAACAGAAAAAGTTCGTTTTTTCTACTTTGCTCATCATGCAGATAGTATTGAAATCTACGGTCAGCCAGCGCGTACCGAAGCCTATAAATACTGGTTACAGGCAAATGGGGTAAGCGCCAACATCAGCACACACTCAAAAGACTTGTTAAAAAATAATGTCAATATTACTTTCAGAAGAGGAGTTAAAAATGAAAAAGCCCTTTAAAATCGCTGTGATATGTCTTGCCTTATGCAGTATGAGCCAGGTAAGTCATGCTGTGGATGAATTAACCGGTGATACAAAAACCGCCTGTGAAGCTCTACTTTGCTTATCTTCACCAAAAGACGCGGCGAAAACGCCGGAATGTCATCCGCCGTTAAATAAGTTCTATTCAATTCGGGCTAAAAAACCACACGAAACATTAAAGAAACGTCGTAATTTTTTAAAATTGTGTCCAGATTCTAACGAGGACTCTATTAATCAAGCATTATCGAGCAAATGCGCCCGCAAGCCGTTTAGTCGAAGATGTATGTTTAAATAAAAAACAAATACGTATTAAAATAAAAGCATAAATATTTATTTATGCTTTTATTGCTTTAGTGATATAGAACACTTAGCGATATTACAAATCCCTACCCTTTCGCCAGGAACGCGGAAATATAAGCCACGTCGTCTATTTTAAGTCCAACACTTTTTCAGTGTTGGCTAAAACAATGCCATCATCATAGATAAAACTGATAACAATGACAATGATTCAAATAAAAACATATTCATGTTTAAGTATAAGTATGTTTTTATGTTAAAATATAAAAAAATAAATATTGATTTATGCTTTTATGTCTTATATACTTATTTTCGTGGTAACACAAAAAAGAAACCTCCGATAGCGGTCACTATCAGAGGTTGGCACATAACTTATATCCCAGCAAGGAGTACAAATCATGCAACTTAATCATATCATTATCTCTCTTCTTATCGCAAGCCAAACTGGCAGACCGGTACATATTCCGGCGATGAAAGGCAAAGAATTTGCCGAATTCATGTCATTGTTACGCGTTGCATTACAATCTTAATTCTTTAAGGAGACCCTTTATTATGAAAGTCATATCCGTATTAAGTCAGAAAGGCGGTAGCGGTAAAAGCACGCTTTCTATCAATATTGCCCGCAGCCTGCAACTTAAAGGTTTTGATGTCGCATTAATTGATACCGACCCACAAGCGTCCGCGCGTGAATGGAATGCGCTTGCCGGTGATGATTTCTTCCCGGTGTTTGCTTGTGATAAAGGGCTCTCCGAAAAAGAAATCCGTGCGCTTGGTCGCCAAGCGGATTTTTTAATTATTGATGGTGCGCCACGTATTGAAAAAGCCATGACCGATTCGATTAAACTTGCCGATTACATTCTGATCCCGCTGAAACCATCACAATTTGATATTTGGGCATGCAAAGATTCGATAGAGTTGGTGCAAGCACGTATGCAAATTGATGATAAGCTCAAAGCCGGGTTAGTCATCAGTCAAACGAATAAGCAGACAAATTTAGCTAAAGAAGTTATTGAATTTATCAACGAAAACTTTGAAATACCGTTATTAAAGGGTAGTACGGCGGTACGCGTCAGCTATGCAGAAGTCTTAAGTTCCGGTAATACGGTTTTTGAAAGTCAATCTAAAGAAGCGAAAGCAGAGATTAATCAAATCACAAATGAAATTTTAACTGCACTAGGAGTTCAATATGAGTAAATTAACAAAAGGCACACTAAGCAAATCCGGGCTTTCTATGGGTAGCATTGAAAAAACGGCTATGCCACAGCTCAAAGAGGAAGTAACTATTGCCGAACAACGAACTACCATCATGATTCCGGTGGATGTTTACAAAGCAGCGAAGAAATACGCGTTACTTAATGATATTAAGTTGAAAGAGTATTTTAATGACTTACTTAGTAAGGATTTAAAAGAAAAAGGCATGTTATAAATATTTATACAAAAGCATAAATATTTATAAGCATAAAAATGGAAAGGTGAACATGAATACTGTAAATGAACTAAAAAAAGTATTGGATTCGAAGCGTCCGCTTGACCCGGTTACGACAAAATCTTTACAAGATGATTTTATGTTGCGTTATAACCAAGCGTCTAATGCGATTGAAGGCAACCAGCTCACTTTAATTGAAACCCGGGTATTACTGGAAAATGGGATTACGGCCAAGGGGAAACCGTTTAAAGATCACCTGGATGTAATCAACCACAGGGAAGCCATTAATTACCTATTGGATATAGTGAAAGCGAAAGAATCACTATCCGAACGCCATATTAAAGAATTTAATGCGTTGTTACTGAAAGGCACAGAGAAAGAAATTTATGCCGGCAAATACCGCAGTGTACCGGTAATGATTCAAGGTGCGGAGCATATTCCCCCACAGCCTTATTTGTTACAAAACGCCATGGAACGATTGATTGAACAAAATCGCCTGGATAAAGAAAACCAAACGCCGGCACTTGAACGAATTGCGAAACTCCATGCGGATTTTGTAGGGATTCATCCTTTCGTTGATGGCAACGGGCGCACCGGACGTTTAATTATGAATCTTGAACTGATGAATGCCGGTTACAGTATCGCCATTATTGAGCCGACGGATAGGGAAAACTATTACAACGCGCTAGCAAACGCAGATAAGGGCGATTATCAAGCCATTACCCGGTTACTCAAAGATTCCGTACAACGTTCGATAGAACGTGAATTACAGGTAATCTATCCGCAGTGGCAAAAGGATTATCCTAAACTTGCCTATGAAGTTGCGAAAAAAAAGGAAATAGCCGAAAAAAAGCCTGAAATTTCCTTAAATAAGGAACAGGAGAGGACACTATGAGTTATTATCTTTGCAATTATAGGGATGATTTTTTAAGTTTTGACCACAGAGCTTAATTGTTGAGTAAGAGGATGTAACAACTAAACTCCTATCTAAATTTAACCTCTAAAATTCCAAAAACGGATCGGTTTTTATAACCGCGTTTATAATCATCTTTAACAGATAATTTCTAGAGGATTATTTGGATTACAGCTTCCTTTCTTTCGCTATGCTTATCAATACAGCAGAATTTGTTAATTCATTTGGTAATTTTTTTTCATTTGCTATATAGCTTAAATATAGCCTAATGGCGTCAGAAACGGTTAATCCCATTTTTCGTAGTTCTTTAGCGGCTTGATTTTTCAGCGCCCTACTTGTGCGAACTCTAATTGAAATATCTGAATCTGTCATGTGTCCTCATTGTATCCTTCTTGTGGGTATGGGTCAATAATAAAATACCATAAAAATGAGTTTTTTTAACTTAAAAAATAGATCTTTCTTGATCTTTTTTGTGCATAAAGAGTAGAATAGGGAGCATTAACTTGCTTTCTGCTCAAGAAATGAGATTTGAGGCGAGAGGAAACTGAAAAAGAAAAAGCACCTCGGCAAAGGTGCTTATTCAAGAAGTGTGTTTTAACGAACTCTACCAAAGCAACGTTTGAAACACGATTAATAAAATCAGTTAGTATTATACTGGGCTGAATGTTATTTGCAATAGTTTTAAACTAAATTTTTACATTGTGAGTACCTTAAAATCGTGATTCAAATGTTGCTTAACAAGAAATAGCAACAATGAAGATTAAACGTAAAAAAATCAACAGAACATTCGGCTTTAAGTCATCAAAACGAGCTGTCAACTATGAGAAGGCCGCGAAGAAAAAACATCGCAATCTTACTCCTTTCTTTACTCAAAATCTCCAGAGCCGGGAATTTGCTTATACAACGTGGTTTTTCCTGCAACGTTGTGAAACCCATAATTTCAATAAGAATCCTTACTTGAACGCTTTACGATTAAGTAAATATCAGCGTGAGACTATCCGCCGGGAACGTCGGGAAGTCCTTTCTGTTTTGTTGCCAACGCTTATTACGTACTGTGACTTTTCTCCGGCAAGCGATTATCTCTTTGAAGTCCGCTCAAACGTCGAACATATCGCTAATATGTGTAATCAGGCTTATGTATCGTGGGATAAGAACGGTAAAAATCGAGTGCGTTACGATACGGTACTCAATGCTATTCAAATGTTGGAAGACGCTGAATTGATTACTGTATTACGTGAGTATGACCGATTGGGACAAAAGCATAAACCAATGCGGATTTTCTTAAACGTTGAATTCTTTTTAATGTTCAACATTACAGAGAAAGAATTAAGAAAAATCCTGGTCGATTTCCATAAATATCAATTTGTGAACAATCGTGTAAATCAAACATTCGAGCGTTATAAAAAACATCTAGACAAACTGGAAAATAAAGGTGTGGCTGGTATTAAACAGCACTATTCATTAAAAAACTTACTCATCAAACGCCGAAAGGATTTGTTAGGCGAGCACGTCATTAAATTTGTTTCTCAACGTAAGCCGGTAAATTATCTTGATTTAGACATTGAAAGCGACGTTTTTAAACCTTGTTTTCGTTCGTTTGCCGACTGTAACACAACGGAAGAAGTACAAAAACTCCGCAAGCGTCTATATGACAAGGAGCGAATAAGACAACGAGCGCGAGAAAAAGCGGCAAACGATATTTTGTACCGGAAAGCCCTCAAAGAAAGCTACATGACCGATTTACAACATTACGCCTCTTAATTTAATCATCTTTTTTCAGTTGATGGCTTGGTTTTACTAAGTCACGACTCAACACATCTACCAATATGAAATTGCTTATAATTTAGGCTATTTCATCTACCTTATTTTTATTTCAGAGTAAAGATTGCATTGATACTAACCAAATTTTGCTAAATTCATGCGGCATTGTGAGTAAGTTGTGTGTTTGTTGTTAGGTAAATATTATTAAATTCGCCCTTAATTTCGGCACTAAACGTTATTCCATAATTTATTTTTAAATATAAAAATAAGGAACAGAAAATCTCCGATTTTCAAATAATAGGACCCTTGCTACCGCAAGGGCAAAATACACTCCGATTCAATATTTATTGGGTAACAGTATGCAACCAGTTTAAGAAATTTGCTCCTGTGCTTATCAAGGTCAAGCCCTACGGGTTGGCTACGCCAAACCTTGACAATCACCCGCAAATTCTTAATGGTTTAGCATACCGTTACCCCCTCATTTGTGCTAAAGCACGATATAAACAAAAAGTGCGGTAAATTTCTACCGCACTTTTATTCTAATATGTTTAATAATATTTATGTTTTTACATAAATATTATCTTTCCTTCTCTTGTTCTTTGATAGGTTCTTTTTGAAAGGCGAGCTGCGCCTTCAATTTATGATATGCTTCCACTGCATTTGACTTCATGGATTCATCAAAAGATTTATAGCCCTGATGTTGGGCAAACGAGATAATATGATTGTTTTGTTGAACAGCTTCTTTTGATGGAGATTTATCCAAGGTTAATTCTTTGTCATGTAGTGTAATGTAATTTGATACTTTTACAGCCGTTTTTATAGCGTCTTTAAAATCATCATTTGTCAGTTTACCCGCCATAATCCACCCGCGCAAATATGCCAACGAATTTTTTTCATCGGAAAAATCTCGTTTAGGATTTTGCACGGCAATTTGATATTTCCTGGAAAGTAACATTGATGAAATTTCAGCTATAAGTTCTTCTTTAGCGTACTCTTTTGAATTCATATCAAAAGAAATTTTCCTATTTAGTCTGGACGGGTGAGAAGTTGCATGAGACGCTTCATGTAGAAGTGTGCCGTAGTACTCTTTTTTGCCTTTGAACTGTGCCTTATCTGGAATCACGATGAGATCTAAATCCGGTTGATAGTAAGCCTTATTACTAAACTTTTCCTCAACATTAATATTCATGTTTCTAACAAGTTGTTCTATCCGTTCTATGTTATATAGATCGCGCTTTTTTCGGTCTTCTATTGTGATTTCCGGCGGGGTATAAGGAGGGAGCCCGGTTGTTTGTTGAGCATTAAAAACAATGTAATATTTTGCTATATAGCCATCAATTATTTCTACTTCTCTTTGATTTTTCCCTTCTTGGTCAACAATCGGTTTGCCGTTTTGGTCTTTTTTAATTCGTTCAATTTTATTCGTATAAAATTGTATCAATCGACCCTTTTCACCTTTCTTAACTTGTCCGCCGAGTGCTTTAATTTGCTTATAAGTAAACCATCGAGGATCATCATACGGGGAAAAATAAAGATTTAACTCATTAATGCCGGAGTATGGTCTGCCTGTATTTCCATTTTGGGGATATATATCAAAACTATTCCAGCGTTTTTCCCATTTTGAATCATTATTAATAATGGCATTACGTATTGTTTCCGCTAACCGATCTTCATAATCTGCGCGAATATCTTTTTTCTCTGCCATATCTTCTTCCTCATAAACTAATCGTCTGAATTTATTTCCGGATCAACTGCCTCTATATCAATTCCTGATGTATCCAAATCATAGATAACACCATCATCGGCTAAATCCTTGTTGATTTCGTCTAAATCAGATTGGCTAATTGGTAGCGTTGTCATTTTTTTCTCCTTCATCAATACATAAAAAATGAACTACTTTAAAATCATCATTCTTGAAATTATTAATCAAGAACTCTCTAAAATCAGCTTTAAAGGTAGGATCACTTTTACATTGTTCTTTAATTATTAGATAGGCTTTATAAGCCTTATCTTTATCATTTTTAATCTTATTTTCCTGTTCCTGTTTGATACGCAGCTTTTCTTTTTTCTCCTCTAGTTTTAACTGCTCTTTCAACTTTTCAATCTTAGAATTTGTAATCTTCATGATTATTACCTTTTTGTTAAAAATATGTGTACCTATAACTTGTCGCGCCACGCTTTTATCGCCGATGGCGACCGTGTGGAAAAATTGTGCAAAACTGCTTGCAGTTTTACACCGAATTTTACCACACTTAAAAGCTATTTTTGAAAATTATACACAGTCACTTACGCTCGCTTACGCTCACTATTCGGGATAAGAAATTTTTGGGCTTTTTTAGAGCTCCAAAAATTTCTTACCACTCATCCGTTCTTGTGCATAATTTTCAAAAATTTACCGAACTCCGAATCACTTAAATCTTTATTATCAATTTTATCTGTATCGTGCTTTAGCACAAATGAGGGGGTAACGGTATGCTAAACCATTAAGAATTTGCGGGTGATTGTCAAGGTTTGGCGTAGCCAACCCGTAGGGCTTGACCTTGATAAGCACAGGAGCAAATTTCTTAAACTGGTTGCATACTGTTACCTCTGATGGTATCACTATTAGCTTAAATCTTCTACATTTCTTTGCGTAAATCTGAGTTTTGTGTTAGATTTAAGTCCATGTTCTTTAAAGGACTAATGCAGGATAGCGACAAGCGCCTTAAAGTGATACACCTTAAAAAATAATGTAGTATGATTTCAGACAAAAATTGTAGAGTTATTATAACGTTAAATAACTCTTTAAGAAAAAAATTAAATGAAATTTGTGATAAAACTGGAAATAGTTTAAGTAGTTTAGTTGCTAAAGTTTTATCAAATTATTTTTCTGATGATGTAATGTTTGTTGAAATGCTTCCGTCTCGTGAACTAGAAAAGAAGCAAATTAGAATAAGTCTTACACTTTCTGAAATTTCTGCATTGGAAATGCACGCAGAAAATCATGGATTTTCGATTAGTGAGGAAATTGTTTTTAGGATTTTATCTACGCTTTCTAACGAACCTAAACTTTTGAATGATGAATTATCTGAAATCATAAAATTAAGAACAGCATTAAATCAAGTTGGGCGAAATGTTAATCAGATTGCTAAAAAATCATCTAAAGATATAAACGAAAGGGAGCTATTAATAGCATTAAAAAATACTCAATTTTGGATTGATAAATTGGATAAAAAACTTGATGAATTAATTTCAAAAACGGTGGATAGATGGGCGTTCGTATCGAAAAAGAATGGTTAGTAAGAAGAGTTAAAAAGGATTCTTCAGTTTCTTATTCTAGCAATAAGAAATTTAGAGAATCTAGCTATTCCTATAATGCTTCATCCAAACTGAAAACACAGCGTAATTTTCATAATTCTAATGAGGTTATGGTTAAAATTACAAGCAGCGGAAAGAATCTTAAAGCTATCAAGTCACACATGGATTATATTTCAAGAAATGGTGATATTCAGTTAGAGGATGAACAAGGGTTAGTTTATAAAGGTCGTGAGGAAGTGCGCGAGCTTAGAGATTATTTGCGTGATAATGGTGTTAAAATCAAGAAGAAAAATGAGCTTAAACGCGAGTATCGCCAAACGATGAATATTGTTTTTTCTATGCGTGATAAAAGCATTCCGGAGGAAAAAATTAAGAAGGCTGTTAAAGCCACTTTGAAAAAATTATATCCTGATAACATGTTCGTATTGGCTTATCATGGTGATACGGATAATCCTCATTGTCATGTCATTTTAAAAATTGCCGATAACAATGGAAATCGAGTTAATATCAATCTCCATGATTTACAAGAAATCAGAACGCATTTTGCAAGATACCTTAATTCATTAAGTGTTGAGGCTAAGGCAACACCATTCAAAAAATCCGTTAATAAATTGCCTAGCCGAGCTGTCGAAATTGTCGATTTTGGCAAAGATTTTTATCAGCATAAGCCTGAAAATAAAATGAGTTATTTTGTGACGTATAAGGGGCAAAATGGCAAAAATGTGACGATATGGAGTAAAACATTAGAGGAAAGTTTATTATCCTCAGATGTTAAACGTGGCGATGTTATATCGCTTAAAATCAGCCACATTGAAAAAGTTTCTTTGCCTCGATTCATAAATGATAAATCGGGAAATATGAGTAATGAAATTATCTTGAATCGTAAGCATTGGAAAGCCGATATTGTTGAACGGTATAAAGGATTATCGTACAAGGCTGATCCATTAATTGAATATCAACGTGCAAGACGATTATCAATGCTGAATGCTTTAAATCAAAAAGAACGTATTGCTAAGAGTAATGAAAAAGCCCTTTCTCCGAAAGAGCGTTATGAGCAAAATAAACGTAAGCTATTAAGTGAACGTAAATTACCGCCTGCACAAGAACGTTTTAGGTAGATTTTATAATGCTGTAGGGCGTAAATCCTCGAGAATATCACTAGGAAAATAGGCATATATACTTGACTGTGATATGCCTAATTTTTCTGCTATTTTTTTTACCGTCCAACCGGCCTTTAATAGTTCTCTTATTATCTCTATATTATCTTCTGTCATTTTAGGCGGGCGTCCTATTCTTACACCCTGTTCCCTTGCAAATTTTATGCCTGCTTTTGTGCGTTCGATGATACTGTTACGTTCCATTTCTGCAAATATGGACGCAAAATAAAATAACCATTCTCCAAATATTGTTCTTGTGTCTATGTTTTCGATAAGGCTGACAACACTCACCTTTTTCTCCTTTAGTGTTTCAAGAACCCGGCTTGATTGAGAAATGCTACGTCCTAACCTATCTAATTTCCATACTATGAGCGTATCTCCTTCTCTGAGAAAAGTTAATGCCTTTTTGAATTCCCTACGGTCATCAGAATTTCCACTCTCCTTTTCAGAAAAAATTTTTTCACATCCGGCATTTCTCAGTGCTTGGATCTGCATTTCATAGTTTTGTTCTTTTGTCGATACACGGGCATAACCAACTAACATAATTCACCTCTTTTTATTCGGATAATAGCTGATTTTACAATGACTTCCAAAAAGTATTTCTGGAGAACTTTTTAGAACGGAAGGAGGGCGTTTATGAGCTCAATAAAAAAATTCCAAAAACCGATCCGTTTTTGGAGTTAATAAGTAAGAGGGCTTAATGATGTACACACCGCAAAATGAAAGCGAACTTAAAAAGGACGTGGATTTTGATATAAATCATCGTGTTGCTGATTTTGAGGCGATTCGCTTACGTCTAGATAATCCGGCGTATGAAAAAGCTTTTATGCAAGCGCTCGAAGATAAATATCAAAAACCGCCACAAATCGAAGCGCGCTCTTCCTTTTTTGAAGAAATCAGAACGATTTCTAAAAATAGTATGGAGTTTATTAAACGTTATTTTGAAAGATTGGATGCCGCTATTTTAAGCAAGGATAAAGGGCTAAGTGTTGCACCTGCGGTTTATCAGTCGATTGCAGATAAACAAACCCTGCGCAATGAAATAGATTCTTGGGTGAAAAATAGTAGTCAAAACCCCGCCTATCGTGAGCAATTTACACTTGCACAGAAAGATTTAGCTTTGTATCGCAAAGGCGATATATCTACCGATGAAATGCGCCGTAAATCACAAAATAGCCTTTATCACACCGCTTTTGAAGATAATTTGCGTCTACAGGCTTACAGCAACCCGCAATTCAGTTTACAACAAGCCGAAGTTCACATTGCCAAATTCAGTATTGAATCATTGCGTGACCGTTCAAAAGAACAGGTCATCAATCCTGCCGAAAAGACCGTTAATTCACCTGAAAAATACGGTAATGCCAAAGAAGATTTAATCCGTTGGGATAACCAGAAAATTACCCCGTTAGAGTTGGGCAAAAAATTACAATCACCGGAATACAAGACAGCGTTTGAAAATGCGTTGCATGAACAATACAAGCCTGGTCTTGAAGGTAATTTCGGACATAGCTTTAACGGCTCGGATAAAGAAAAGTCTGCGCAATTTGTGGCTATGCGAATTGCTGGAATAGAAAGCGCTATCCGTGTCGCTGAAAAATATAAAGAAATACGCGCTAATATGGGCAAAGGCGTAAATAAAGAGCTGGAAAA
This sequence comes from Aggregatibacter sp. oral taxon 513, assembly GCF_018128305.1. NCBI lineage: Bacteria > Pseudomonadati > Pseudomonadota > Gammaproteobacteria > Pasteurellales > Pasteurellaceae > Aggregatibacter > Aggregatibacter sp. oral taxon 513. The sequence goes on along the minus strand of NZ_CP072382.1, from coordinate 3,712 downwards.
AGCCCAAACAAGAGATTTTGAACGTTAAGGAGAAAAGTTATGGCTGGAGTTAATAAAGTCATTATCGTTGGTCGTTTAGGCAATGAGCCGGAAATGCGCGCCATGCCGAACGGAGAAGCTGTCGCGAATATTAGTATTGCGACCAGTGAAAGCTGGACGGATAAAAATACCGGCGAACGCCGGGAAGTAACCGAATGGCACCGTGTCGTATTTTATCGCCGTCAAGCGGAAGTGTGCGGTGAATACCTGCATAAAGGCTCACAAGTGTACATTGAAGGGCGTTTAAAAACGCGTAAATGGCAAGACCAAAGCGGGCAAGACCGTTATACCACTGAAATTCAAGGTGATGTATTGCAAATGTTAGGTGATCCGAAATCAACACAGGCACCGGCACAAGCCCAGGCTAAACCGGTAACGTCACCACAACCGCAAGCGGGAACTCCAGCAGATAATTTTGATGATGATATTCCGTTCTGAGTTGAGTAAAAGATTATGTCAATGACAGCTCTACAAATGATTGCTATATGCGCCCCGCTCGTTCATCCGGATACTGCGTTATCTGTGATGAAAGAAGAAAGCAAATTAAATCAATTTGCGATAGGCGTAGTAGATGGCTGGGTAAAACAACCCACTGACTTTAATAGTGCGGTATTAACCGCACAACAACTTGAAAAGGAGGGGAAAAACTATTCTGTCGGACTTATGCAAATCAACAAACATAACTTTTCACGCTATGGAGTAACACTTGAGCAAATGTTTGACCCTTGTAATAACCTGCAGGTGGCGCAACAAATTTTGCAAGACTGTTATCAACGTAGCGGCAGTGTCAATGACGCGTTGAGTTGCTATTACTCCGGAAATTTCTTACGTGGATACAAAAGAGATTTTCGAGGAACCAGTTATGTCGAAAGAGTGCATGCACAACTCTTTGAACCGACCCCGGAAAAAAGTTTTGCGATTCCCTCTTTGAAAAATGAACCTTTACCTGTTGCTGCTGTTGCCGAAGTAGCAAAAGTAACCACAACTAAAAAGGAGAAAAAACCACAACAAGCCAGGAAAAACCGTCATCAAGTCAGATTATATAAAAATCTTCCTCCGGTAACACCGCCGGCAGAAGATAAGAAACTTGCTTCTATCAACTAATTATTAACCAATAAAGGACGTTAAAGATGTTTAATAAACTTTCTCATAAACTGCATTACACACTTATTCCAGCGCTTTTCATGATGGCAACCAACCCCGCTTTTGCCGGTGGTTTACAAAAAACAAAACAATATTTAAGTCAATTCTCAACTGAAATTCATGGTTTTGCTGGTATTGTCTTTTTATTAGCTGGTTTATTTGCAGGTTATCAAATGATGTGGAGAGGGCAACCTTTCGAAAGTATAGCAAAAGTGATTTATGGTGCGATTACATTAATTGTTGTTCCTGAAATTGCACTGTGGTTATTCCCTTAAAGAAGGTAAAACATGCAAGCCGATTCAGAAAATACAATCAGTGGTGAACCGCTTTTTAAAGGCATGATAACACAAGCCACGATCGGCGGTATCCCCATTCCAATAATATTTGCCATTGCTTTTCTTAGTGGTCTGGCATATTTCATCAGCGGGAAATTATATGCCGTATTACCGGCTATTCCGCTACTTATTGGCACAAGATTACTGTATGAAACAGATAGGGATTTTTTAACATTGAATATGCTCAATTTTAAGACAAATAGCGGGTTAGGTAAGATCGTGCGTTTTTTTGGCAGTAAAACGTTTACGGCACAAAAATACAATCGAACCGCTTTTTCTGAAAATCGAATCGAAACATTAGGTATTAAACTGGGTGAACAAAAGGATTATTCCAAATTCATTCCTTATTCTTCTCATATTGCACCGAATGTCGTGATTACCCGTAACGGTGATTTAGTCGCCACCTGGTGTTGTAAAGGGGTGACGTTTGAAACCGCAGAAAATTATGAGCTCAATCTTAGTAAAGAAAAGTTGAATACCTTAATCCAATCTTTTTCTAAAAAAGGGGTTAGTTTTTATCAGCATAATATTCGCCATAAAGTCAATGAAACCTTGGATGGTCATTTTTCTTCCGAGTTTACGCAGGAAGTAAATGATAAATACTATGCCGGTTTTAATAATGGAACATTACAACGTAACATACTATACGTTACGTTGGTTTATACCCCTTATTCAAAACTGGAAAAAATATCTCGTAAAACAAGCAAGTTAAAGGATAAAAAACAGGAGCTTGCTTATCAGTTAGAGACTATGCAAGAAATGTGTTCCCGCTTGGATAAAGCACTGGAAGATTTTCGCGGTGAAGCGTTAACAACCTTTAGTAAAGGCGGTGCGCTTTATTCTGAACAATTATCGTTTTACAACTATCTGATTACAAATCGTTGGCAACCTGTACGCGTTACCTCCACGTCGTTTTATCACTTACTGGGGAATACCGATTTACATTTTGGCAAAGAAACTGGGCAAATTACTTTTAATGGTGAAAGCCGTTTCTTCCGCTGTCTTGAAATTAAAGATTATACGGAAGAAACCTGTGAGGGTTTTTTTGACGCATTAATGTATATCAATGCCGATTATGTCATTACACAATCTTTTCAGTCCATGCCAAGCAATGTTGCAAAAGAGAAGTTAGACAGACAGCAAAAACGCTTAAATTCCTCAAACGAGGCTGCCATTTCGCAAGTTGATAATTTAACTGTTGCATTGGATGATTTAGCAAGTGGTCGTTTATCCTTTGGTTATTATCATTTTGGCATGATGGTGTACGGTGATTCTATAAAAGATGTTACTGATAAAACCAATGAAATTATTGCGGTATTAAGTAGTTTAGGTTTGATTATTACATTGGCAAATACGGCGTTAAGCGCGTCTTATTTCGGTCAATTCCCGGCAAATTTTGCCTACCGTCCACGCCTGGCAATGTTAAGTTCAAGAAATTATGCGTCGCTAACTTCTTTACATAATTTTGCCTCCGGTAAACGCAACGGGAACCCTTGGGGAGACGCGGTAACGTTACTGAAAACGCCAAACGGTCAACCGTACTATTTTAACTTTCACCAAAGCGCACCCGGTGTTGATGACAGAGGCGAAAAACGGTTGGGGAATACCGCAGTATTCGGGCAAGCGGGTTCCGGTAAAACTATGTTGATGACGTTTCTCATGACACAACTGGATAAATTCAGACATACCTCTACTTTTTTACCGACCTCGGTAAAACGTGAATTGACAATGGTATATCTGGATAAAGATTACGGTGCGGAAGCCTGTATTCGTGCCATGGGCGGAAAATACATGCTGATCCGTAAAGGTGTGCCGACCGGTTTTAATCCGTTTATGTGTGAAAACACGCCGGAAAATCTGTCTTTCCTTTCCACGTTGATGAAAATGTTAGTTACGCGTAACGGCAGAACGTTGTCATCACTCGATGAAGAAGAATTATTCAAGGCGGTTAAATCGGTGATGGAATTTGATATGGAATACCGCAGTTATCCGATTTCACGCGTGATTGAACATTTGCCGGAAGGCTCAACTAAAGCCGAAAAAGAAAACTCCCTTGCCCGTCGTTTGAAAAACTGGGCGCAAGGTGGGGAATTCGGTTGGGTATTTGATAATCCTGCCGATACGTTAGATTTTACCGGGCATGCCGTATTTGGCATTGATGGTACGGAGTTTTTAGATGACCAGGATACTTGTAG